>NZ_JAMHGA010000045.1 GCF_023660105.1 Desulfovibrio aminophilus
CGGAGCCGGAGGCCACGTTGTCGGTGGCCCCGCGCACGTCGGCCACCACGTCGCGCAGGCGGTCGGCCATTTCATTGAGGGAACGGGCCAGGATGCCGATCTCGTCCTTCTGGTCGATGTCCAGGGAACGGGTGAAGTCGCCGTGGCTCATGGCCTGGGCGAAGGCCACGCCCTTGGTCACCGGGCCGGTGATGGCCCGGGTGAGCAGCACGCCCAGCAACATGGCCAGGACCAGGCCGATGAGCATGCCCGCCAGGGTCATGACCTTGGCCGTGGCGGCGTCGCCGAGCATGACGGCGGAGGTCTGCTGCCCCTTGTTTTTGTTGTATTCCGCCAGCTTGGTGGCGGCGGCGATGACGCTGTTCGTCTGTTCCCGCGATTCACCGAAGAGCTGGGCGGCCATGTCGGTGAAGGCGGTCTGGGCCTTGGCCGCCTCGGCGCGCATGGCGCGGAAGTGCTCGAAGACCTTTTCGGCGGCGGGCAGGGTGTCCTGCTGCATCAGGGCCTTGGCCCGGTTCAGGTCGCCCTCCCGGATGGCGTGCTTCACCTCGGCCACGGACTTGTGGAATGCCGCGTGCGGAACGCGGACCTTTTCCAGTTCCTCCAGGAGCGTCTTGTTTTCGCTCTTGAACGTGGCCATCCACTTGCCGAAGGCGCAGGCCGCGGGGTCCTCGCCGCCATCGAAGGCCTTGCCCGTGAGGATCGCCTGCCCGAGCATGGACTCGAGCTTGTAGTGGTCGCCCCGGAAGGCCTGCAGGTCGCCCATGAGCCGGTCGGGCCGGGGGATGTCCAGGGCGGAGAGCTGCCTGGCCAGGGTCAGGGCCTTGTCGTTGGCGGCCTTCGCGGCCACAATGTGTGCGCTCACTTCCTTGTAAAGGGCCTTGCCTTCCTCGGGCATATCCAACTTGGCATAGGCGTCCATGGCCTCGGTGAAGCGGCCGCGCGCCGTGTCGATGTTGGAGAACTGGCGGACGCGGTCCTCGGGGCCGACCTCGGGGCTCATGAGGGTCCGCAGCGACTGGCCCACCGCGTACATCTCCGCCCGGACGGCCAGGGAATTTTCGACGCCGGGCAGGTCGCCGGTGGCGATCTCGGTGCTTTTGGCGGCCAGGCTGGAGAGCTGGATGAAGGCAGTGACGCCCACCGCCAAGGTGATCGCGGCGGTGAACAGAAATCCGCCGAGCAGTTTGATGCCGAGCTTGATGTTCTTCATACGGCCCCCACGGCTGATGGTTGCTGATCGTATTAGCTCCCATGCGAAGGCGCGCGTCAACCCGGGGGCGAAGATTATAAGACCGGCCGGAGGGGGCTTGAACCAGCGGTCTGCTGATCCGTAATCAGCAGGTCGCCGACGTCGGGCAGGTCCAGGCAAACGGAAAAGGCTGACCAAGGATCACGCCTTTGTCAGCCTTTTTGTTTTCTGGAGCCGGCGATGGGACTTGAACCCGCGACCTGCTGATTACGAATCAGCTGCTCTACCAACTGAGCTACGCCGGCTCGATGGAGGAAGGATTGATATACAACCAGGGCCTCGCAAGTCAAGACCCGGGGAACGGCGGCTTGGCCGGGGGGCGGCCGCTGTACACGAGGGGCCGCTTCGTGCTAGCAGGGGTGCGGCCTCGCAGCCAGGAGACGGCGCATGTTCGATCGCCACTACTACAAATCGCTGTCCCGGAGCATGGTCCTCACCGTGTTCCTCGTTTCCCTGACGCCCCTGGCCCTGGTCAGCGCCATCACCAGCTACCAGTTCCACACCTCCTACAAGGACCGCGTCCAGGCCCATCTGCGGGAACTGGTCCTCAAGCACAAGCGCAACATCGACGGTTTCCTGGCCGAAAAGCTGGCCGTGGTCCGCGTCCTGGCCGACATCATTCCCGAGGGCCGCTTCCGCGACCCCGCCGCGCTCCAGGCCATCCTCAAGAGCCTCCAGGAACGCCACCACGGCGCGTTCGTGGACATGGGCCTGGTGGACGCCGACGGGGTCCAGGTGGCCTACGCCGGGCCCCTGCGCCTGGAGCGGGCCCGCTACGCCGAAACCCGCTGGTTCCGCGAGGCCATGCGCCACGACCTCTACGTCAGCGACGTGTTCCTGGGGCTGCGCGGCTCGCCGCACTTCATCGTGGCCGTGCGGGTGCGGGCCTCGGGCGCGGAGTGGATCCTGCGCGCCACGGTGGACTTCGAGAGCTTCAACGAGCTGGTGGAGAGCGTGGCCGTGGGCCAGACCGGCCTGGCCTACATCGTGAACAACCAGGGCGAGTTCCAGACGCGGCCCCGCCGGGAGGCCGCCGTGGGCCCGGCGGAGATGCGCGGCATCCTGCTGCGGGCCGCCGGGGCCGAGACCCGGGGCGACTTCTCCCCGGAATCCGCCGCCGCCGGAATCAGGGCCGCCCAGTCCTCCGTGGCCCTGGACGTGATCCACGAGCCCGCCGGGGGCAAGGACGTCCTGCTGCTCACCGCGCCGCTCAAGGACGGGGCCTGGACCCTGGTCTACCAGCAGGACGAGGCCGACGCCTACGCCAGCCTGTATCACGCCCGCAATCTCTCGCTCTTCGCCATCCTCGCGGGCGGCGTGGGCATCCTGCTCATGGCCGTGCTCGTGGCCAACCGGATGGTCAATCGGATCGTGGAGGCCGACCGCGAGCGGGACATGATGAACGACCAGGTCATCGAGGCGGGCAAGCTGGCCAGCGTGGGCGAGCTGGCCGCGGGCATCGCCCACGAGATCAACAATCCCCTGGCGATCATGCTGGAGGAGGCGGGCTGGGTCCTGGATCTTTTGGACGACGAGAGCCTGCGCGGCCACGAGAGCCACCCCGAGATGGTCCGGGCCCTGAAGCAGATCCGCCAGCAGGGCGGCCGCTGCCGGGACATCACCCACAAGCTGTTGAGCTTCGCCCGCAAGATCGACCCCACGGTGAAGCCCGTGCAGGTCAACGACATCGTGCGCGACATGGCCGCCCTGTCCGAGCAGCGGGCGCACTTGGCCAACGTGCGCGTCAGCGTGGACCTGGCCCCGGACCTGCCCGAGGTCCCGGCCTCGCCCTCGGAGCTGCAGCAGGTCCTGGTGAACCTCATCAACAACGCCATCGACGCCCTGGAGCGCGGCGGCGAGCTGAAGGTCAGCACCCGCCTGGACGGCGGCTTCGTCCGCCTGGACGTGGCGGACAACGGCATGGGCATTCCCAAGGCCAACATGGCCCGCATCTTCGACCCCTTCTACACCACCAAGCCGGTGGGCAAGGGCACGGGGCTCGGGTTGTCCATCTGTTACGGCATCGTCAGGAAGATGGGAGGGGAGATCAGCGTGGACAGCGTCTTGAACCAGGGCACGGTCTTCCACATCCGGCTGCCCATCGGGGAGGCCCGAGCGTGAGCGGGAACGGAGTTCGGGAGCGCGCCTCCGGCGTGCGCGTCCTTTTGGTTGACGACGAGGCCGGGTTTCTGGAAACCTTGAAAAAGCGGCTGGCCCGGCGCGGCCTCGAAGCCGAAACCGCCGGAAGCGGCGAGGCGGCCCTGGAGGTTCTGGCCCGGGTTCCGGAAATCGACGTGGTGCTCCTGGACGTGAAGATGCCCGGCATGGACGGCATCGAGGCCCTGCAGCGGATCAAGGCCGCGCGGCCCCTGGTGGAGGTCATCCTGCTCACCGGCCACGCCACCCTGGAAGGCGCGGTGGACGGCATGCGCCTGGGCGCCTTCGACTACCTGATGAAGCCCTGCGAGATGGACGACCTGCTGGCCAAGGTCTTCGAGGCCAAGGCCCGCAAGGCCGAGCTGGAGGGCCGGGTCGCCGGGGCCGGAGGGACGCCGTGAGCGCGGGGGCCGTGCGCGTGCTCCTGGTGGACGACGAGGCCGGGTTCACCAGCGTGCTCAAGAAGCGGCTGGAGCGCCGGGGCTATGCCGTGAGCGTGGCCCTGAGCGGAGCGGAGGCGCTGCGGACCCTGCGCGGCAACGATTTCGAGGTGGCCGTGGTGGACCTCAAGATGCGCGACATGGACGGCCTGGAGATTCTCGACGTGTTCCGCAAGATGGTCCCGGAAATGCCGGTGGTCATGCTCACGGGCCACGGATCGGAGGCCTCGGCCCGCGAGGGCCTGGACCGGGGGGCCTTCGACTTTCTGCTCAAGCCCTGCGAACTGGAGGACCTCATGGAAAAGCTGAACGCCGCCGTGGGCGAGCGCGGAGAGGGCGCATGAGCCTGCGCGTGCTCCTGGTGGACGACGAGGCCGAGTTCCTGGAGACGCTCTGCAAGCGCCTGGCCCGGCGCGACGTGGAGGCCTTCACCGCCGACAGCGGCCAGGCCGCCTTGGACTTTCTGGCCTCGGGCGAGGTGGACGTGGTGGTCCTGGACGTGAAGATGCCCGGCATGGACGGCATCGAGACCCTCAAGCGGATCAAGGCGCTGCGGCCCGAGCAGGAGGTCATCATGCTCACCGGCCACGCCAGCATGGAGGCGGCCATCCAGGGCATGCAGCTGGGGGCCTTCGACTACATCATGAAGCCCACGGACATCAGCCAGCTGCTCTATAAGATCGAGGACGCCCGCAAGAAGCACGGGCTCAAGGCCGGGGCCGGCCGGCGCGACGGAGGCGGCGGCCGCTGAGACGGCCCCCGCGACGCATGAGCCTGCGCGACTGGTTGTCTTTTCTGGGCGGGAAGAAGAAGGCCCTGGTGGACGCCGCGGCCCTGCGCGCGGAGTTCGCCGGCCGCTACCATCATTTCAAGCTGTTCCTCAACGCCAACAACTCGGTCCACGAGCTGATGACCGACATCGAGGAGGGCCTGCGCGGCACGCGGCCCTTCGGCATGCATTTCGTGCGCGCCGTGTGCACGCGCCTGTCCACGGCGGTGTTCCAGGTGGTCAAGCACCTGGACGCGTTGGCCCCGGGCAAGTACGCCGAACTGTTCGCCCGCTTCGACGAGATCCAGAAGCAGATCAACCCCAGCGTGTTCCCGGGCAAGGCCCGGAGCGGCGGCCCGCTCATCCTGCGGCTGCGCGAGGTGGGCCGCGAGCACGTGGATCTCGTGGGGCCCAAGATGGCCCACCTGGGCGAGATCAAGAACCGCCTGGGCGTGACCATCCCCCGGGGCTTCGTGATCACGGCCGAGGCCTACCGCCGCTTCATGGCCGAGAACGACCTCCAGGTGGAGATCGACCGCCGCTTCCAGGCCGCCGAGGTGGTGGCCACCGAGGACATCTTCAACCTGAGCTCCTCGATTCAGCAACTCATCGTGTCCTCGCCGCTGCCCGCCGAGGTGGAGGAGGCCATCCTGGCGGCCTTCGACACCCTCCGCGACAGCGAGCAGATTTCGGACCTGCACGTGGCCATGCGCAGCAGCGCCCTGGCCGAGGACCTCGTGGACGCCTCCTTCGCCGGGCAGTACCGCTCCAAGCTGAACGTCAGCGAAGAGGAGCTCGTCGCGGCCTACAAGCTCATCGTGGCCTCCAAGTACAGCCTCCAGGCCATCGCCTACCGCCTGCAGCGGGGCATCCGGGAGGAGGACGTGGCCATGTGCGTGGGCTGCATGTCCATGGTGGACGCCGTGGCCGGAGGCGTGACCTATTCCCGCAATCCGCTCAACGCCCACGACGAGGCCGTGCAGGTGCACGCGGCCTGGGGCCTGCCCAAGGCCGTGGTGGACGGCTCCACGGAGGTGGACCTCTACCTCGTCTCGCGCACGGCCCCGCACCGCATCCTGCGCCGCGAGATCGCCGAGAAGCACACCCGCTACGCCTGCCTGGAGGAGGGCACCTGCCGCATGGAGGTCACCACCCTGGACTCCGCCCGGCCCTGCCTCGCCGACGCCGACGCCCTGGAGGTCGCCCGCGTGGCCCTGGCCATCGAGGAGTTCTACGGCCTGCCCCAGGACGTGGAGTGGGCCCTGGCCCCGGACGGCACGGTGGAGGTCCTGCAGTGCCGCCCGCTGACGACCTCCGAGGAGGACGCCCTGGGGGCCGAGGAGGTCGTGCCCGAGGACGCCCGCTTCGGCATGGTGCTCCTCAAGGGCGGGGTGGAGGCCAGCCCGGGCGTGGCCGCCGGACCGGTCTACGTGGTGCGCAAGGACGCCGACGTGCTGGCCTTCCCGCGCGGGGCCGTGCTCGTGGTGGCCCACGCCCTGCCGCGCTGGGCCGCGCTGCTCACCCGGGCCTCGGCCCTGGTGGCCGAGCAGGGCAGCTTGGCCGGGCATCTGGCCACCGTGGCCCGGGAATTCGGCAAGCCCGCCCTGGTGGGCCTCAAGGACGCGGTCTCGGCCCTGGAGCCGGGCCGGATGGTCACGGTGGATGCGGGCGGGCACACGGTTTTCGACGGCCGGGTGGAGGAGCTGCTGGCCCGGGCCCGCGCGCCCAAGAACCTCATGCTCGGCAGCCCGGTCTACACCGCCCTGGAGGAGGCCGCGCGGCACATCCTGCCGCTGAGCCTCCTGGACCCCGGCTCCCCGGACTTCCGGGCCCGCAACTGCAAGACCTTCCACGACATCACCCGCTACAGCCACGAAAAGGCGGTCTGGGAGATGTTCCGCTTCGGCACGGAGCACGACTTTCCCCAGGCCGCGGCCAAGCAGCTCGTCTGCGGCGTGCCCAAGCAGTTCTGGGTGGTCAACCTGGACGACGGCTTCAGCGAGGACGTGCTGGGGAGCTTCGTGAACGTGGAGCAGATCGCCTCCATCCCCATGCTGGAGCTCTGGAAGGGCATGAACGCGGTGCCCTGGGAGGGGCCGCCGCCGGTGCACACCCGGGGCTTCCTCTCGGTGATGTTCGAGGCCACGGCCAACCCGGAGCTGGAACCGGCCACCCAGGCCGAGTTCGCGGTCAAGAACTACTTCATGATTTCGAGGCATTACGTGAGCCTGCAGTCGCGCTTCGGGTTCCACTTCTGCACCGTGGAGGGCCTGGTCAGCGAGCGGGCCTCGGAGAACTACATCGCCTTCCAGTTCAAGGGCGGCGCGGCCAACATGGAGCGCCGCGTGCTGCGCGCCAGGTTCGTGGCCGACATGCTCACGGAATTCGACTTCGGCGTCCGCCTGCGCGAGGACAGCCTCACGGCCCGCCTGGAGGACCGCGAGCAGACCTTCATGGAGCAGCGCCTGCGCGTGCTCGGCTACCTCGTCATCCACACCCGCCAACTGGACATGGCCATGACCGACGCGGCGGCCATCGCCGAACGCCGGGAGCGCATGCTCCGGGACATCCGCGTTCTGCTCTGAGCCGTTATTTTCCCGTTTCGCCCGCCCGGCGCTTCTTGCCCGGAGGGTGCTCTTGCGCTAGGTTCGTTCCCATGAGCCGCCGTCCGCAGCCCCGCACCGGCTTCACCATGCTCGAAATCATCGTCGTGATCGTCGTGCTCGGCATCCTGTCCGCGATCATCGCCGGGGTCGGCAGCTTCATGGACGTGACCGTGAGCAGCCAGGCCGGGGTGCTGCGGGACGACATCCGCTACGTCCAGATCCGGGCCATGCGCAGCGGCGCGGTCTTCGGCCTGAAGAGCAACGGCACGGCCCTCTGGATGTTCGCGGGCACGAACCCGGACAGCGCCGCGGCCCGCCTGCCCCTGCCCGGCGAGGTCGCGCTCAGCGTGGTCCTGACGGACAAGGGCATCGGGCTGAACGCCTTCACGCTTTTTTTCGACTCCGCGGGCAGGCCCTACAGCGCCTATTCCAGCCCGACGGTGAACACGCCGGTGAGCGGCGCCTCGCCCTTGGCCCTCCAGGTCTCCCGCGCGGGCGGAGGCGGGGGCAACCAGACCCTGTCGATCACGCCGGAAACGGGGTTCGTGCCATGAGCGGATCGCGCGGATTCACCCTCCTGGAGTTGATCATCACGGTGGTCCTGGTGGGCATCCTGGCGGCCCTGTTCGTGCCGGCCATGGGCACGCACCTGACCCGCAGCGCCGACCCCCTGGGCCGGGGCGTGGGCGAGGCCCAGGCCCTCTCCGACCTGGAGGCCGTGCTGCGGAACTACGTGCTCTACCTGAACACGGACACCAACCCGGCCGGGGTGCTGGCGCACATGCAGTCGACCTACGCGGGCAACAGCAGCGTGAGCCTGTCCTGGATCAAGTTCGACGCGGTGTCGCGCAACGAGACCGCCGGGGACGCCGCGAACAACGACGGCCTCAAGATCACGGCCAGGGGGCCGGGGGGCTTCAGCTACTCCATGCTGCTGACCAACGAGCGGAACGCCACGAGCTATGACCCGGTCAACTACTGATCCCGGCCGCCGCGCCGAGCGCGGCATGACCCTGGTGGAGCTCATCGCGGCCATCGTCGTCCTGGGCATCATCGGCGCGGCCTCGGCCTTCTTTTTCGCCACGGGCATGCAGGGGGTCTCCCTGGCCCGCTCCAACGCGAACCAGGCCCTCAAGGCCGAGGCGGCCGTGGAGCGCATGAACATCGAGTTGCGCGACATGGAGGGCGACGGGTCGAAGCGGGTCTACGTGACGCCGAACGTCTCGATCCAGTACCGGTCGAGCGGTCTGTCCGGCGCGGCCGACCGGACCCTGGCCTACGACTCCGCGGGCAAGCGCATCACCCTGACCGTGTCCACGGACGGCACGGCCCGCACGCTCCTGGACGACGTCTCCGCCTTCCACCTTTCGGCGGACACGAGCCAGGACCTGGACGGAAAGGGATCGCCCAACGAAATCTCGGCCGTGAACATCGACTTCACCTCGGGCGGGAAGAACTACAGGCTTCAGGCCCTGCCCAGGAGTTTCCTCTACCCATGAGCGCGGGAGGGACGGACATGCGGCGTGCGCGACAGCGCGGAGCGCTTCTGCTTTACATCATCGCGGCGGTGGTGGTCTTCTCCGTGCTGGCCGGGACCCTGGCCGCGCATTTCAGCTTGTCCACCCGGGCCTCGGCCCACTATGACTGCCAGAAGGCCGCCCGGCTCATGGCCGAGTCCGGCATCCGCTACGCCACGAGCAATCTGCGCGCGGCCGCCACCTCCGCCGACCTGACCGCGCGGGTGAACGCCATGAACGGCCAGACCTTCTGGATGGCCGACGGCTCGTCCTTCGCCCTGGCGGCGGTGGCCGGAGGCAAGGGCTATGTCGTGACCTCCACGGGCGCCTCGCCCTGTCAGGGCGACGCGGCCGTCACCGCCACCCTGACCCGCGACTTCGCCGTGGCCGCCGGAGGCGGCGGCATCATCTCCTTCGACGACGGCGACCTCTCCGGCTTCGAGGCCATTCCCGGGTCCGAGGGGACCGCGACCGTGACCATCAAGAACGATACGGCCAACCCCGGCAACAGCAGCGTGGAGTTGGGCGGGGGCAGCATCAAGGACAACTACGGCGCGCTCTGGTACGGCGGAGGCAAGGGCGGCTGCATCAACGGCAACTGCACCCTGGGCAACGGCGTGCGCTCCTACTTCGAATTCCAGTTCAACCCCGGCTCCGACGGCGACGGCTTCGTCTTCGCGCTCATCGGCGCGGACACGAACACCAAGAGCGTGGGCGGCGACACGAGCATGGGCGAGCTCATGGGCTACAGCGGCACGGGCTGGGACAACAAGGGCCTCGTGCCGCCCAAGATCGGCCTGGAGTTCGACATCTACCACAACGACTGCAACTCCAACCTCTGCAGCCCCGGCTCGCGCTGCGACAGCACCTACGACCACATCGCCTTCGTGCTTTGGGGCGATGAGGCCGGCGTGAGCGGGACCTGTTCGGGCAAGAGCAGACGGCGCTATGACGACAACCGCCACGGCGCGGGCACATTGGGCAGCGACACCGTGCCGAAGAACGCGGAGTCGGGGGAGACTGGATTCTACACCCTGTCCTCGAACAACTGGATGCAGAACGGCGGCAGCTTCCGCCTGCGCTACGAACTGACCCGCCAGACCACCCCGGCCAGCGACGGCGATTACTGCTACGAGCTGCGGGCCTGGGTCCAGCCCGCGAGCGGGACCATGCCCACGGGAATGGACGACGTGACCAAGGACTACGCCCCGGCCCCGGACATCCAGCAGGTCTTCTCCCTCACGCCCGCGATGCACGCCCTGTTCGACCACTTCTACTTCGGCTGGACCGAGGGCACGGGCGCGGCGGTGCAACTGGCCGTGCTGCGCAAGTTCGCCCTGGACTTCAAGCCCGCGCTTCCGGTCCAGAGCATCCCCCGTTCCTCCAATCTCCGGGCTCACTGGTCCATGAACGCGGTGAGCGGCAGCACGGTGCAGGACATCGTGGGTGCGCGCGACGGCAGGGCCTACGGCTCCTACGATTGGGTGCCCGGCACGGGCTGTCCGGACTGTTCGGCGCTCCGGCTCTACGGCTCCAATTCCGACTACGTGCGGGTCTCGGATTCGGGCGGCAGTTCCCTGGACCTGACCTCGGCGGGCACCATCGCGGCCTGGATCTACATCCCGGACGCCTCCAGCCTGAACAGCTACGCCGGGCTCGTGCACAAGGGCTCGTCCACGAGCTTCTCGGACGAGGCCTATTCGCTGCAACTCTGGCCCACCCGCCGCCTGACCCTGGCCGTGGTCACCTCCTCGGGGACCTCCTACCAGGTGCTCTCCGCCAGTTCGATCCCGGCCCAGGGCTGGCACCATGTGGCCGGTACCTGGGGCGGCGGGGGCATGCGCGTCTACATCGACGGGGTCATGGACGGCCAGGATTCGGCCAGCCCCACGGCCCGGACCAACAACGGCACCCTGCAGATCGGCTCCCAGCTGCGTTCGGGCTGGGAAATCTATCCGTTCAACGGGATCATCGACGAGGTCATGCTCTACAACGTGCAGTTGAACGCCGCTGAGATCGAGACGCTCTACAAGAACAGCCCGTGGGGGCAGGGGGAATGATGCGCGCGCGGCTGACGATCCTGGCCCTGGTCCTGGCGTTGCTTGTCCCGGTTTCGGCCTCGGCCCTGGTGGCCCGCGAGGACTACGCCGGGCCGGGCACGCCGCCGGAGTCCCTGCCCACGCGGGCCGAGGCCGCGAAGAAGACCGGCGACGTGACCCCGCGCAACCTGCAGCGGAAGCAGGGCGGGAAGGCCTCCGGTTCCGGGAGCGCCACCAACTCGTCGCAATCCGGCGCCGGAAGCCCGTCCCAGTAACGCCGTCCGCCGGGCGGACTCCCGTTCCGGTTGGCCCGGTCCTTGAAAGTCTTCCTCGGAACCAAGGGCGGCGTCCGGCCGGATTTCCGCCTTGTCCAGTTTTTCCTCCGCCATTCCAGACCCTTGTCGGCCGGGCGCCGCCCGCGGCCGCGATCAGCGCCGCCCCGGGGTTGAACAATTCCGTTCAATCAGGCCGCCGGGGTTCGGCAAAATTGTGAAGCCCCGGCCACGGCCGGGACTCGGGCTGGGTCCGGGAGGGATTCGTGAACCGGAAGCACTCCGTCTTCGTCTACGGGACGCTGAAACAGGGCAAGCCCAACCATTTCTTCCTGCGCGGGGCCCGCTTCCTGGGACGGGCCGCAACCGTGGAGCCCTACGCCCTCTTCGAGGACGAATACCCCATCGTGTCCAAAACCCCGGAGGTCGGCCCGGTCTTCGGCGAGGTCTACGAGCTGGACGGGAAGACGTTGCGGCGGCTGGACGTGCTGGAGCACCACCCGGACATCTACCGCCGGGAGATGGTGCCGGTGCGGCTGGATGGCGGTGGGGTCCGGGAGGCCTGGCTCTACTTCCATCCCGAGCCCACGGGCAGGCTCATCCCCTCGGGCGAATGGTCCGGCCTGGAGCTGGATTCCGACGACGAGCCGCCGGTTTCCGGCTGACGCCCCGGCAGGAGCAGGATTTCCACGAGTTCTCCGGCCGTTGGGCCGTGGCCGGGGGGCGTGACCGCCAGGCCGTGGGCCAGGAGCATCTGGCCGCGCGGGCCGGACGCGCCGCCCAGGGGCGTCGCCAGGAGCCGGGCGTCGCGCAGCTCCAGGGAGCAGGGCGTGAGCCGTTGGGCCCGGTCCGAGCCCTTGAGCGGGGCCGTGAGCAGGGCCCGGGTGCGCGCGGGCGGGGCGGTGATCCCGCGCAGGGCCAGCAGCGCGGGCAGGACCAGGGCGTGGTAGGCCGCGAACACGGCCGAGGGCGTGCCGGGCAGGCCGAAGAGCATGGTCCGCCCGCGCCGGAGCGCCAGGGCGCTCTTGGCCGGGTGCAGGGCCAAGCCCCGGAAGATGGGATCGAAACCGGCGGCCGTGGCGGCGGAGAGGGAGAAATCCCGGTCCCCCGGCCCGGTTCCGCCGGTGGTCAGCACCAGGTCCGCCTCCGTTTCGGCCAGGGCGTGCGCGATGATCCCGGGTTCGTTGGGACAGACCCGCGCATCCGCGTCGCGGACCCCGCTTTCCCGCAGCAATCCCCGCAACAGGAGCAGATTGTCGGCCACCAGCAGGGGGCCGCGCGCCCGCCCGGCCTCCTCCAGGGACACCAACTCGTTGCCCACGGCCAGGACCAGGGCCCGGGGCGGCGGCACGGCGGTGATTTCGGCCCGGCCCAGGCTGGCCAGGGCCGATGCGGCCGCCGGGGTCACTGCCTGCCCCCGGGAGACGATCGGGGTGCCTCGGGCCAGTTCCGAGCCCGGCAGGCGCACCCCCCGGCCCTCGGCCACCGGGGCCGTGAGCGTCACCGTCTCCGCGTCGCGGGAAATCTCCTCGTCCGGGGCCACGGCGTCGGCCCCCTGGGGCAGGGGCGCGCCGGTGAGCACGCGGCAGGCCTCGCCCGGCCCGAGCGGCTGGTCCGGCTCGGTGCTCGGGCGCACGTGGCCGCGCAACGCGAGCTTGGCG